>NZ_JAHUWM010000029.1:0-344 GCF_019218985.1 Pseudomonas sp. PDM30 | reverse complement strand
ATGACTGGGGTGAAGTCGTAACAAGGTAGCCGTAGGGGAACCTGCGGCTGGATCACCTCCTTAATCGACGACTCAGCTGCTCCATAAGTTCCCACACGAATTGCTTGATTCATTGAAGAAGACGATAAGAAGCAGCCCGAAATTGGGTCTGTAGCTCAGTTGGTTAGAGCGCACCCCTGATAAGGGTGAGGTCGGCAGTTCGAATCTGCCCAGACCCACCAATTTTGTGTGGGAAACGCCTGTAGAAATACGGGGCCATAGCTCAGCTGGGAGAGCGCCTGCCTTGCACGCAGGAGGTCAACGGTTCGATCCCGTTTGGCTCCACCACTACTGCTTCTGATTGT
>NZ_JAHUWM010000028.1:0-359 GCF_019218985.1 Pseudomonas sp. PDM30 | reverse complement strand
GACCTACACCCTGGCCAACGGCACCAATGGTGTCGCCAGTGCGGTGCAGTCGCTGAAGGCGGGCGAGAGTCACAACGAAGTGTTCAGCGTGCAGGTTAGCGACGGCCTCGGCGGCGTCGACACCCAGTTGGTGACCGTCACCGTCACCGGCAGCAACGACGCGCCAGTGCTCAGCTTCGCGACCGGCCATGATGCCGGCGCGGTGCAGGAAGACAGCACGCTCAGCGTCAGTGGCCAGTTCAGCTCGGTCGACATCGACCACGATGCCACCGCCACCTGGAGTATTGCCGGGTCAAATACCGGCACCTATGGCTCGATCGCCGTGGACAACAGCGGCCAGTGGACCTACACCCTGGCCA
>NZ_JAHUWM010000027.1:0-443 GCF_019218985.1 Pseudomonas sp. PDM30 | reverse complement strand
ATGGTGTCGCCAGTGCGGTGCAGTCGCTGAAGGCGGGCGAGAGTCACAACGAAGTGTTCAGCGTGCAGGTCAGCGATGGCCTCGGCGGCGTCGACACCCAACTGGTGACTATCACCGTCACCGGCAGCAATGACGCGCCAGTGCTCAGCTTCGCGACCGGCCATGATGCGGGCTCGGTGCAGGAAGACAGCACGCTCAGCGTCAGCGGCCAGTTCAGCTCGGTCGACATCGACCACGATGCCACCGCCACCTGGAGTATTGCCGGGTCAAATACCGGCACCTATGGCTCGATCGCCGTGGACAACAGCGGCCAGTGGACCTACACCCTGGCCAACGGCACCAATGGTGTCGCCAGTGCGGTGCAGTCGCTGAAGGCGGGCGAGAGTCACAACGAAGTGTTCAGCGTGCAGGTTAGCGACGGCCTCGGCGGCGTCGACACCCAG
>NZ_JAHUWM010000026.1:0-971 GCF_019218985.1 Pseudomonas sp. PDM30 | reverse complement strand
GCTCGGCGGCGATCAAAATGTGGGAGCGAGCTTGCTCGCGATGGCGGTGTGTCAGGCTCCAGGGAGGTTGACCGGGTCGACCGCATCGCGAGCAGGCTCGCTCCCACAGTGATTTTCAGCGCACACGGAATCGGCGCTCGGCGGCGTTCAAAATGTGGGAGCGAGCTTGCTCGCGATGGCGGTGTGTCAGGCTCCAGGGAGGTTGACTGGGTCGGCCGCATCGCGAGCAAGCTCGCTCCCACAGTGTTTTGCAGCGCACACGGAATCGGCGCTCGGCGGCGATCAAAATGTGGGAGCGAGCTTGCTCGCGATGGCGGTGTGTCAGGCTCCTGGGAGGTTGACCGGGTCGACCGCATCGCGAGCAGGCTCGCTCCCACAGTGATTTTCAGCGCACACGGAATCGGCGCTCGGCGGCGGTCAAAATGTGGGAGCGAGCTTGCTCGCGATGGCGGTGTGTCAGGCTCCAGGGAGGTTGACTGGGTCGACCGCATCGCGAGCAGGCTCGCTCCCACAGTGATTTTCAGCGCACACGGAATCGGCGCTCGGCGGCGGTCAAAATGTGGGAGCGAGCTTGCTCGCGATGGCGGTGTGTCAGGCTCGAGGGATGTTGACTGGGTCGACCGCATCGCGAGCAGGCTCGCTCCCACAGTGTTTTTTCAGCGCACACGGAATCTGCGCTCGGCGGCGATCAAAATGTGGGAGCGAGCTTGCTCGCGATGGCGGTGTGTCAGGCGCCAGGGAGGTTGACTGGGTCGACCGCATCGCGAGCAGGCTCGCTCCCACAGTGTTTTTTCAGCGCACACGGAATCGGCGCTCGGTGGCGGTCAACATGTGGGAGCGAGCTTGAACTGGCCTAATAATTCCGGACACCTCTTAAGGGCGATATGATTTCGCCAACTTGGAGGTTCCATGAACGAAAGAAAGGTCTATACACGCGAGTTCAAGCTGCATGCTGCCAGCATGGTGCTTGA
>NZ_JAHUWM010000025.1:0-1060 GCF_019218985.1 Pseudomonas sp. PDM30 | reverse complement strand
TCATGACTGGGGTGAAGTCGTAACAAGGTAGCCGTAGGGGAACCTGCGGCTGGATCACCTCCTTAATCGACGACTCAGCTGCTCCATAAGTTCCCACACGAATTGCTTGATTCATTGAAGAAGACGATAGAAGCAGCTTTAAGCTCCAAGCTGATAGCTCCAAGCTAACAGTTACGCGCTCGAAATTGGGTCTGTAGCTCAGTTGGTTAGAGCGCACCCCTGATAAGGGTGAGGTCGGCAGTTCGAATCTGCCCAGACCCACCAATTTTGTTATGGGGCCATAGCTCAGCTGGGAGAGCGCCTGCCTTGCACGCAGGAGGTCAACGGTTCGATCCCGTTTGGCTCCACCATATAACTGCTTCTGAAAGTTTAGAAATGAGTATTCCGATGTGAATGTTGATTTCTAGTCTTTTGACTAGTTCGTTCTTTAAAAATTTGGGTATGTGATAGAAAGATAGACTGAACGTTACTTTCACTGGTAACGGATCAGGCTAAGGTAAAATTTGTGAGTTCTCTTAGTTGAGAAATTCGAATTTTCGGCGAATGTCGTCTTCACAGTATAACCAGATTGCTTGGGGTTATATGGTCAAGTGAAGAAGCGCATACGGTGGATGCCTTGGCAGTCAGAGGCGATGAAAGACGTGGTAGCCTGCGAAAAGCTTCGGGGAGTCGGCAAACAGACTTTGATCCGGAGATGTCTGAATGGGGGAACCCAGCCATCATAAGATGGTTATCTTGTGCTGAATACATAGGTGCAAGAGGCGAACCAGGGGAACTGAAACATCTAAGTACCCTGAGGAAAAGAAATCAACCGAGATTCCCTTAGTAGTGGCGAGCGAACGGGGACTAGCCCTTAAGTGGCTTTGAGATTAGCGGAACGCTCTGGAAAGTGCGGCCATAGTGGGTGATAGCCCTGTACGCGAAAATCTCTTGGTCATGAAATCGAGTAGGACGGAGCACGAGAAACTTTGTCTGAATATGGGGGGACCATCCTCCAAGGCTAAATACTACTGACTGACCGATAGTGAACTAGTACCGTGAGGGAAAGGCGAAAAGAACC
>NZ_JAHUWM010000024.1:0-1182 GCF_019218985.1 Pseudomonas sp. PDM30 | reverse complement strand
GCTATTGGCGACAGATAGTTGTTGTAGCTGTGGAGCCTGGTGCGGTTGTAGTACATGAAGAAGCGCACCATATCGGTTTTGGCTTCCTCGATCTTGCTGTAGCCACTACGAGGCACCCATTCTGATTTCAGCGTGCCGAAAAATCGCTCTGTTGGAGCGTTGTCCCAGCACTGCCCGCGATGGCTCATGCTTTGCAATATGTCACGACGCTTCAGTTCTTCTTGAAACTTGCGGCTGGTGTACTGACAGCCCTGATCCGAGTGAAACATCAGTCCCGGAGGGCACGTTCGAACCTCTGTCGCCATGCGTAGCGCCTTGCTGACCAAGTTGGCGTCATTGACCAGCGAAAATGCCCAACCGATGACCCGGCGAGCAAACAAATCGATGACGATGGCCAGATGAACCCAGCGCTCGCCCACCATCAAGCTGGTCACGTCACCACACCAGACCTGATCGACTGCAGCCGGTTTGAAGTTGCGCTTGAGCCGATTGGGCGCGACAAACGCTTCCACTCCCTTGGATCTGAATGGGTGCGGCTGGCGTTGTTTACTGACAATGTTGGCCTCCCTCATCAGCGCTCGGACAAGGCCTCTTCCAACTGCAATGTTTTGGGACTTCAGGCCCTTGCTGATCATTCTGGAGCCCATGGCTTCGCGGCTTTCGCTGTGCAGTTCAACCACTTTGAGCTTGAGCTCTTCGCGCCTGATCCGCGGTTGGGCTCGCCGCTGAAGCCACTCGTAAAAGCTGCTGCGCTTCACATCGAAAACACGACACACGACAGCTGTCGGGAACGACTCTCTTAGTTCCGCAATCATCGAAAACGATCGGGATCCGACATCAAGAGAGCGGTAGCCTTTTTTAAGATCTCGGCTTCCATTTCCATGCGCTTGATCTTGGCCTTTAGTTCCTGGATCTGGCGCTGATCTTCGGTAATCGCCTTGGTGCCTTTGACTGGCTGCCCCTCGCGCTCCTTGCGAACCTGATCGACCCAACGCCGTAAAGCGGTGGGCCCGATATCCAGCGATGCACAAACGTCTGGAACCGGGCAGTTATCATCAAGCACCATGCTGGCAGCATGCAGCTTGAACTCGCGTGTATAGACCTTTCTTTCGTTCATGGAACCTCCAAGTTGGCGAAATCATATCGCCCTTAAGAGGTGTCCGGAATTATTAGGCCAGTTCA
>NZ_JAHUWM010000023.1:0-1610 GCF_019218985.1 Pseudomonas sp. PDM30 | reverse complement strand
CGATTCTGTTGAAAAAGTAGCTCCCCTGTCTGGCCTGCGGCAAAATCTCTGCATTGGCCAGCAGGGAAGCACGCAGCATGATGGGACAGTTATCGAGTGGGCAGGAACGGCTGTTTTACTCGTTCAACCTTGAAGACCACATCCCCGCCAATCACCTTCTGCGTAGCATTGATCGGTGTCTCGATCTGAGCGACTTGCGCCATTACCTCGCCGATTTTTACAGCCCAATTGGGCGTCCGTCGATTGACCCTGAGTTGATGATCCGCATGCTGATCGTGGGCTATTGCTACGGCATTCGCTCAGAGCGTCGGCTGTGCGAAGAAGCCCATTTGAACCTGGCGTATCGCTGGTTCTGCCGGTTAAGCCTTGAAGATGAAGTCCCCAATCACTCGACCTTTTCCAAAAATAGGCACGGCCGTTTTCGGGACAGCGATTTGTTTCGCTGGCTGTTCAACGAAGTGCTGCGTCGTTGCATGGACGCCGGCCTGGTCAAGGGCGAAGGCTTTGCCGTGGACGCCAGCATCATCAAAGCGGATGCCAGCCGGCAGCGCGGTGTACCGGGTGATGAACCGGTCAACTGGAACGATCCGGCCCTGAGCACCCGCGCCGTGCGTGAGTATCTTGAGGCACTCGATGAAGAGGCTCTGGCCGAAACGCTACCGAAGCGCCTATCGCTGACTGATCCTCAAGCCCGCTGGACCGCAGCTCCAGGTGGCCCAGCGTTCTACGCTTATTCCACGAATTATCTGATCGATACCGAGCACGGCGTGATCATGGACGTGGAACCCACACCGGCTCATCGAACCGCAGAAGTCGAGAGCACCAAGACGATGATCGAACGGGTCGAAGCGCAGTTCGACATCAAGCCGGAGCGCCTTATTGGCGACACCGCTTACGGCACCGCGCCGATGCTGGCCTGGATGGTGGAGGAAAAAGACATCGAGCCGCATGTGCCGGTGTGGGACAAAACCGAGCGCAAGAACAACAGTTTTTCGAGCAACGATTTCCACTGGAATGAAGAGGCTGAGGAATACCGCTGCCCGGCCGGAAACCCATTGCGCAGCGAATGGCGAGCCTTCAAAAATGAGCGTTCACACGTCACCAAAGCCAACACCATTATCTTCCGATCCCGGCAGACCGACTGCGTTGCCTGTCTGATGAAAGCCAAGTGCTGCCCGAACACTGCGTGCCGCAAGATCGCCCGCAGCGTCCATGAAGCCGCGCGCGATGTGGCTCGGCGAATCGCAGCGACACCTGGGTACGTGCGCTCTCGCCACGAACGTAAGAAGGTCGAAATGTTGTTTGCCCACCTCAAGCGCATCCTGAAATTGGATCGCCTGCGACTACGTGGCATGAGTGGCGCGACTGATGAATTCACGCTGGCCGCTGCGGTGCAGAACCTGCGACGGCTGGCCAAATTTACATCTCAAGGGCCACCTGCCACGGGATAGGTGCGCCTGCACGAAGCAAAAAACCTCAAATTAACCCAATAACAGAGCAGCAAAGGTCAACGAAGAGCCGAGAAACCACTCGATGTGGTGAGTAGGTTCTCCGATGGTGGTCGTGCCTTAGTTCAGGCCAGCTGAAAATCCGACTTTTTCAACAGAATC
>NZ_JAHUWM010000021.1:0-2606 GCF_019218985.1 Pseudomonas sp. PDM30 | reverse complement strand
TTTCGTCTTCACACACCGCAATCTGATGCTCTTTCGAGTAGTCAAATTGCTTGGGTGTTATATGGTCAAGCCTCACGGGCAATTAGTATTGGTTAGCTCAACGCCTCACAGCGCTTACACACCCAACCTATCAACGTCGTAGTCTTCGACGGCCCTTCAGGGGACTCAAGGTCCCAGTGAGATCTCATCTTGAGGCAAGTTTCCCGCTTAGATGCTTTCAGCGGTTATCTTTTCCGAACATAGCTACCCGGCAATGCCACTGGCGTGACAACCGGAACACCAGAGGTTCGTCCACTCCGGTCCTCTCGTACTAGGAGCAGCCCCTCTCAAATCTCAAACGTCCACGGCAGATAGGGACCGAACTGTCTCACGACGTTCTAAACCCAGCTCGCGTACCACTTTAAATGGCGAACAGCCATACCCTTGGGACCGGCTTCAGCCCCAGGATGTGATGAGCCGACATCGAGGTGCCAAACACCGCCGTCGATATGAACTCTTGGGCGGTATCAGCCTGTTATCCCCGGAGTACCTTTTATCCGTTGAGCGATGGCCCTTCCATACAGAACCACCGGATCACTAAGACCTACTTTCGTACCTGCTCGACGTGTCTGTCTCGCAGTCAAGCGCGCTTTTGCCTTTATACTCTACGACCGATTTCCGACCGGTCTGAGCGCACCTTCGTACTCCTCCGTTACTCTTTAGGAGGAGACCGCCCCAGTCAAACTACCCACCATACACTGTCCTCGATCCGGATAACGGACCTGAGTTAGAACCTCAAAGTTGCCAGGGTGGTATTTCAAGGATGGCTCCACGCGAACTGGCGTCCACGCTTCAAAGCCTCCCACCTATCCTACACAAGCAAATTCAAAGTCCAGTGCAAAGCTATAGTAAAGGTTCACGGGGTCTTTCCGTCTAGCCGCGGATACACTGCATCTTCACAGCGATTTCAATTTCACTGAGTCTCGGGTGGAGACAGCGCCGCCATCGTTACGCCATTCGTGCAGGTCGGAACTTACCCGACAAGGAATTTCGCTACCTTAGGACCGTTATAGTTACGGCCGCCGTTTACCGGGGCTTCGATCAAGAGCTTCGCGTTAGCTAACCCCATCAATTAACCTTCCGGCACCGGGCAGGCGTCACACCCTATACGTCCACTTTCGTGTTTGCAGAGTGCTGTGTTTTTAATAAACAGTCGCAGCGGCCTGGTATCTTCGACCGGCGTGGGCTTACGCAGCAAGTGCTTCACCCTCACCGGCGCACCTTCTCCCGAAGTTACGGTGCCATTTTGCCTAGTTCCTTCACCCGAGTTCTCTCAAGCGCCTTGGTATTCTCTACCCAACCACCTGTGTCGGTTTGGGGTACGGTTCCTGGTTACCTGAAGCTTAGAAGCTTTTCTTGGAAGCATGGCATCAACCACTTCGTGTTCCAAAGGAACACTCGTCATCAGCTCTCGGCCTTAAGATCCCGGATTTACCTAAGATCTCAGCCTACCACCTTAAACTTGGACAACCAACGCCAAGCTGGCCTAGCCTTCTCCGTCCCTCCATCGCAATAACCAGAAGTACAGGAATATTAACCTGTTTTCCATCGACTACGCTTTTCAGCCTCGCCTTAGGGACCGACTAACCCTGCGTCGATTAACGTTGCGCAGGAAACCTTGGTCTTTCGGCGTGGGTGTTTTTCACACCCATTGTCGTTACTCATGTCAGCATTCGCACTTCTGATACCTCCAGCAAGCTTCTCAACTCACCTTCACAGGCTTACAGAACGCTCCTCTACCGCATCATCCGAAGATGATACCCGTAGCTTCGGTGTATGGTTTGAGCCCCGTTACATCTTCCGCGCAGGCCGACTCGACTAGTGAGCTATTACGCTTTCTTTAAAGGGTGGCTGCTTCTAAGCCAACCTCCTAGCTGTCTAAGCCTTCCCACATCGTTTCCCACTTAACCATAACTTTGGGACCTTAGCTGACGGTCTGGGTTGTTTCCCTTTTCACGACGGACGTTAGCACCCGCCGTGTGTCTCCCATGCTCGGCACTTGTAGGTATTCGGAGTTTGCATCGGTTTGGTAAGTCGGGATGACCCCCTAGCCGAAACAGTGCTCTACCCCCTACAGTGATACATGAGGCGCTACCTAAATAGCTTTCGAGGAGAACCAGCTATCTCCGAGCTTGATTAGCCTTTCACTCCGATCCACAGGTCATCCGCTAACTTTTCAACGGTAGTCGGTTCGGTCCTCCAGTCAGTGTTACCTAACCTTCAACCTGCCCATGGATAGATCGCCCGGTTTCGGGTCTATTCCCAGCGACTAGACGCCCTATTAAGACTCGCTTTCGCTACGCCTCCCCTATTCGGTTAAGCTCGCCACTGAAAATAAGTCGCTGACCCATTATACAAAAGGTACGCAGTCACCCAACAAAGTGGGCTCCCACTGCTTGTACGCATACGGTTTCAGGATCTATTTCACTCCCCTCTCCGGGGTTCTTTTCGCCTTTCCCTCACGGTACTAGTTCACTATCGGTCAGTCAGTAGTATTTAGCCTTGGAGGATGGTCCCCCCATATTCAGACAAAGTTTCTCGTGCTCCGTCCTACTCGATTTCATGAC
>NZ_JAHUWM010000020.1:0-34116 GCF_019218985.1 Pseudomonas sp. PDM30 | reverse complement strand
ACTACAACCGCACCAGGCTCCACAGCTACAACAACTATCTGTCGCCAATAGCCATGGAGCAAAAAGCGGCATAAACACCGTAACCGGTGTCCGGGATTACTTGACCAGTTCAAGCTCGCTCCCACAGGTTGATCCCGGTCGTACACAGACTTTGTGTTCACCGCAGATCCACTGTGGGAGCGAGCTTGCTCGCGATGGGGTCGGCACATCCAACATCGCTGGCGACTGACATACCGCTTTCGCGAGCAGGCTCTCTCCCACAGATTGATCCCGGTCGTACACAAACTTTGTGTTCACCGCAGATCCACTGTGGGAGCGAGCTTGCTCGCGATGGGGCCGGCACATCCAACATCGCTGGCGACTGACATACCGCTTGCGCGAGCAGGCTCGCTCCCACAGGTTGATCCCGGTCGTACACAGACTTTGTGTTCACCGCAGATCCACTGTGGGAGCGAGCTTGCTCGCGATGGGGCCAGCCCATTCAACATCGAATTCAGCAGCTATAGCGCTTGCGATAAGCACCCGGCGACACACCAAAGCGCGACTTGAAGGCCGACGAGAAGTAGCTCGAATCCGAGAAGCCCCAGGCATAACACAGCGCCGAAAGCTTCTGTTCGACATCGGCGCGGCGCAGGTTTTCGGCGCAGAAGTCCAGGCGGCGGTGCTTGATGTATTGCGCCACCACCAGGCCGCGCTTGGAGAACATCCGGTACAGGCCGCGCACGGAAATCCCCACTTCACGGGCGATCAGCTCGGGGCACAGTTCTTCGTCGCTGAGGTGGGCGTCGATGAAGGCGATGATCTTGCGAAATTGCCGCTCATGGGCGTCAGCACCGCCGTCCCGGGCGCTGATGCCCGGCAGCAACAGGCTGGCCAGGGCATCGAGCACGGCCTCGCTTTCCTGCATGTCCAGCCCCTCCTGCTGGCGGGTGTCCAGCACCAGCTTGTTGGCCATCGCCGCCAGGGGGCTGCCGGCCGCGATGCGCGTGGCGCAGTTGACGGTATTTAAGTGCGAACCCCGCTCGACCACCTGGCGCGGAAGAATCAGCGACAGCTGTCGGCAATCGTCGTTGTAGATCATGTCGCTCGGACGGCTGGCGTCGATCAGGGCAATGTCGCCACAGCCCAGTTGCGCGCGGTTGTCGCCCTGCTCCAGTTGCGAGCTGCCGCGCATCTGGAACACCGCGTAGTAGTGGCCGTCGCTGCTGGTGCTGACGTCCTTGCTGGTGCGGTACAAATGCACGTGCGCCATGTCGACCACACTCAGGTTGATCGCACCGCTGCGAAATTCCGCCAGTTCGCCGTAGAAATCGGTGTCCAGCGCCCGGGCATCGAAACGCCCACAGGCCTGGTTCACCTGGCTCAACCAACTTTCGAACGCCTCGTTGCGCACCGTCGATGCTGTAATCATGTCCGCAAAGCCTCACGTTTTTGTTGTTATTTTTCGACCGCTTCATCGAGCGGTTCGTCAAACGGTTGTTTCTGTAGCCATCTCCTCCTTCGACGGCCGCCGGGCGCCCATTCAACAGGCTCCGGCCCAAGCTTTCCAGTCGACCTACGGGTTAAATGTCCAATACCAGACGAGCGGAAAGCGCCCGTGATACACACGCGCAAATCTGCTTGTTGGACGCCTTTTCCTTGTTCGACAGGCAGTTGTCGCGGTGCTCCGGCACGCCGTCCAGTACCTCGACGATGCAGGTGCCGCAGATGCCTTCGCGGCACTCGGTGTCGATGTCGCAACCGTGGGCCTGCAACACGTCGACCAGGCTGGCGTTGGCCGGCACCTGCAGCACCACGCCGGAACTGGCCAGCTCCACTTCGAACGTGCCGGCCGGAGCGCTGTTGGCGGCCGGGTCTGCGGCAAAGTGTTCAAGGTGAATCGAATCGTCAGAGCGACTGCGGGACGCCACTTCCACCACTTTGTTCATGAAAGGTGCCGGGCCGCAGGTATAGACGTGAGCGGCGCTGCCGGCACGCGCCAGGCATTCGCTCAACGCGCCGTCCAGATCCGCCGGCTCTACGCCGTAATGAAATTCCACGTGGGCGGCGAACTTCGTCGCCAACAGCTCTGTAAACGCCGCGTACTGCGCCGAACGGGCGAAGTAATGCAAACGATACGGCTGGCCGCTTTCCGCCAGTCGATAAGCCATGCTCAACAGCGGCGTCACGCCAATACCGGCGGCGAACAGCACGTGTTCGCTGGCACTGTCATCGAGACGGAACAGGTTGCGCGGCGCGCCCATTTCCAGCTCCATGCCCTCTTCCACTTGCTCGTGCAGCGCCAGCGAACCACCGCGCGACTGGGCTTCTTTCTTCACCGCCACCAGGTAGGCGCGGCGATCCTGCGGCGGGCTGCACAGCGAATACTGGCGGGTCACCCCGGTCGGCCCGGTCAGGTCGACGTGGGCACCCGGTTCATAGGTGTCGAGCGGCTGGCCGTCACTGCGCACGAGGCGAAAGGAACGGATATCCAGCGCTTCGTCGACGATCCTTTCGATCTTCACCTTCATCATTGCATCACCTGAATACTGTTGTTTTGGTTTACTGCCCCTTGTAGGAGCGAGCCTGCTCGCGATGAACCTGAGAACAACGCGGGGTGTCAGGTTTCCCGCGTTATCGTTGGCGACCATCGCGAGCGAGCTCGCTCCTACAGGGGGCATTTTTCTGCTGCTCAGCGCATGAACAATCCGCCATTGATGTCCCAGCACGCACCCGTTACCGAGGTGGCGTTCTCGGCGATCAGCAGCAACACGCTGTCGGCGATGAACGTTGGGTCACCGAGGGTGCCCGCCGGGATCATTTTCAGGATCTGTTCCAGACGCTCCGGAGCCACGGTTTCGCGTACCACCGGCAAGTCCAGCGGACCTGGCGAGATGCTGTTGACCGTCACGCCCTGGGGCGCCAGTTCACGGGCGAAGACTTTGGTCAGGGTCGCCACGCCACCCTTGGCCGCCGCGTAATGCGCGCCGGTGGCGGTGCCGCCGTTCTGCCCGGCCAGGGACGCAATGTTGACGATGCGACCGAAGCCGCGCTCGGCAAAGTGCGCGCCGAATACCTGGCAGGCCACGAAGGTGCCGCGCAGGTTGATCGCCATCGACTCGTCGAATTCTTCTGGTGTGATGTCCATCAGCGCGGCGACTTTCGACACACCGGCGTTGTTCACCAGAATGTCGGTGCCGCCCCAGCGCTCGGCGAGCACATCGCGGGCACGTTGAAAGTCGGCCTTGCTGCGCACATCCAGCTCGATGGCCACGGCGCTGGCGCCGCTGCCATCGAGTTCCAAAGCCAGTTGCTGCACGCCATCGAGGCGCACATCCGCCAGGCCGACGCGATAACCGGCTGCGTGCAGACGGCGGGCGATGCACTCGCCCAGTCCGCGCGAGGCACCCGTTACGAGGGCTACTCGACTCATGATGTTGCCCTCACAAAAGGAAGCCGAGCGCGCTCAGGCTGTCGGTGGAGTTGATCAGGCGCACCACTTTTCGCTCCAGGGTCGGCACGCCGTCGGTAAAGCGGATACGGTGGTTCAGGTCGGCCACGAACGGCGTGTGCACGCCGCGCTTGTAGGCGTACAGCAACTGCGCCGAATTGACTTCGACGATGTCGCCGGCCGCTTCCACCAGGCGGAAACGCGAGATCGTGCGGATGGTTTTCGCTGCGTCCACCGCCGACGGCGAGTAGCCGGCGGTCAGGCGTTCGATACGCAGGTCACGCATGCGTGCATCGTCGTAGGCGTAGTTGAGGGTCGCTTCGAAATCTTCGGTGTCCGGGTCGATCGGCACGATGTACTTGCCGCTTGCGCTCCACAAGGTTGCCCATTCGGCGTAGTTCTTGTGGTCGAGCAGTTCGGCTTCGCGCCAGATGAACTCGATGGCCTGGGCCAACGGGCCGGAAAAACCGTTCAGGGTGTCGTGATTGCTCATTGGCTCATCATCCTTTTCCACATGTCGTAGGCACCGCGCATGCCGCCTTCGTCGGTGGCGTGGCTGACCTTGTCGCCGTTTTCAGCGGTGATTTCGCGGTTCAGGCCGCGGTTGACCAGGATCGGCGCATCGACGCCGGCGTACGAGCCGCGCTGCACGCGGTCCCAGGCTTCGGCATCGTCAGGGCTGCCGAAACCGAACGGGCCCTGGAAGTGTTCGTGGATGCGCATGCGTTCGCGGTTGGCGATTTCCGGGCCGCCGTCCATGCCGAGAGCCACGTGGCGGATCTCGGTTTCGGTGACCGACACCGGGCGCAGCGCGCGGAAGAACGACATCGACATCGCCACGTTGGGGAACAGGTTCAGGTTGAAACCGGCGCCGTGCAGCGAGCGCACGATGCGACGGACCTGATCGGCCGGCATGGTCTTCGACAGTTCTTCGGTCACATGGGCGAAGCGCTCCTGCAACTGTTCGGTGCCGTCGTCGTGATCGAGGTCGACGTGCTCCGGCACCATCACCATCACGCTGTGGCCGTTGCCCAGCGAGTGGGTCACGGCTTGCTCGTCGGTCATGAACGAGAGCATTTCCGAGGTTTCTTCATCCACCGACGACATGAACGATTTGTGCACGATCGGGAAGTGGTAACCGTCGGTGGTGTTTTCCAGCTGGATCTTCCAGTTGCCCTTGAAGCTGAACTTGTGTTCGCCCTGGGTCTTGATCGGGTAGCCGGCGCCCTGCTTCATGAACAGGTCCATCCAGTGTTTCGCGCCGCCGAGGAAGTCTTCCAGCGGCTCGATCTCGTCGTTGTAGCTGGCGAACACCATGCCGGCGTAGCTCTCGACGCGCAGGCTGGTCAGCGGCAATTCCGACTTTTCCAGAATGCCTTCGTAGCCGTCCGGATACGGCAGCGCACGCAGTTTGCCATCCAGGCCATAGGACCAGCTGTGGTACGGGCAGGTGAAACCGGTGGCGTTGCCCTTGTGCTTCTCGCACACGGTGGCGCCACGGTGGCGGCAACGGTTTTCCAGCACGTTGATGTTGTTCTTCTTGTCGCGCACCACAATCACCGGGCGGCGGCCGATGGTGGCGGTCTTGAAGTCGCCGCTATTGCGCACTTCGCTTTCGTGGGCAACCCACACCCAGGTGCGGTAGAAAATCTTGTCCAGCTCGGCTTCGAACAGCGCCGGGTCGTTGTACAGCGAGACGTCGACGCGGTCGTGCCGGACCAGGTCTTCGGGGCTTTTCGACGTTGCGATCAGCTGATATTCATGAGTGCTCATGCGGTTCTCCTCATGGCTTCTTTTTATGATTGAGTGGTAGAGGCTTGCAGCTGCGCACCAAAGGCGCAGACCAGTTCGTCCTGTCCTTTGCGGCCAACGATTTGCAGGCCGACTTTCAGCCCGCCGCAATCGAGTTCCACCGGCACCGTCAGCGCGGGGTGACCACTGAGGTTGAAAGGCCGCACCAGCGGGGTCATGCCGGCAACGGCTTTGCTGCCGGCGCGGGCTTCGCTGAGGGTTGGCGGCAAGGTTGGCAGTGTCGGCAACAGCAATACGGCGAAGTCTTCCAGTGCTGCATCCACCTGTTGGGTGAACCGCGTGCGCACGGCGCAGGCATCGGCCAGCTCTTCGCGCGTGGTGCGACTGGCCGCCAGCAAGCGTGTTTCCACATCGGCGCCGATCAGGCCCTTGCCGGTCAAGTGGCCGAACGCCGCCCAGTTTTCGAAATTGATCACCGTCAGGCCGGCGGCAAACGCTGCTTCGAATTCGCTCAGGTGCAGGTTGCTGCGACGCCATCCGGCGCGGTCCGCGGCGGCACCCAGGCTGGCTTGCAGGTGCGAATCACAGGCCACCTCGAGAAAGCCGACTCTGGCGCCGTCGCCTGGCAGGCCTTGAGCGGAAAAGCCCGGGCAGATCACCTGCATCGCGGCGATCAGGTCGTCCATGCTTTTGGCGAACGGCCCGACGCAATCGAGGCTCGATTCCAGTGGATGCGCACCGACACGGCTGACGCGACCATAAGTCGGCTTGAGCCCGGCAATCCCGCAGCACGCTGCCGGCACCCGCACCGAACCACCGGTGTCGGTACCGATGGCGACGTCCGCCAGACCTGCCGCGACCGCCGAAGCCGAACCGCTGGACGAGCCGCCAGGCACACGGTCCGGCGCTTGCGGATTGATCGGAGTGCCGGTCCAGTCGTTGATGCCGGTCACGCCGAACGCCAGTTCATGCAGGTTGGTCTTGCCGACGATCTGCCAGCCAGCATCGAGGATCGCATCGACCACCTCGGCGTTTTGCGTCGCCGCCGGTGCATCGGCGAACGCACGGCTGCCTGAGCGGGTCGGATGGCCGGCGATGTCGATGGAGTCCTTGATGGCGACGCGCTTGCCGTTGCCACCGAGGAGGAATTCGCTGATGAAAGTACTCATGCGCTCAGCTCCGAATTGAACAAGCGTTGCGTGCGGAAATACGCGATCAGCCAGACGCCGTCGACACAACGGAAATCGATGTTCAGGCGCGTGCCGAACAACTCATTGCGGCCATCGGCGTAGGTCGAGATCTGCTGCATGATCCACTGCCCCTGCGCCGCCTTGCCGTCGACCACGATCGACTCGCTGGTGAGGTAATGCAGGTTCAGCTTGAAGTGGTCGGACGGCGGCAGATAACCGCCGACAAACGCCGCCACCGCCTCTCGCCCCTGGTGCTGACCGAAGGTCTGTGCGGTCTGGGTGCCGATACCTTCCCAGATCGCATCCTCGGTGAACAATTGCGCCAACTGGCTCAGATGAATCGCCGCCCGCGGCACATCGCACAGGTCCATGTAGCGCGCCATCAGGCGACGCACTGCGCTTTCCCCTTCGAGCGTCGCCAGACGCTGCAGCAAGGCCTCGTTCATGGCTTACACCTTGGCCGCGTCAGGAATGGTCAGCGGACGACCGATGCGCGCTTCGATCTTGGCGTAGCGCCACAGGCTGTATTGGCCGACCGGTGTGGTGCGGAACAGGTTGCAGGCGTCGATCACCGACTGGTGGCAGTCGACGTCGGCCATGATGTACACGGTCCACGGCGAAGTGGTGGACGGGCCGACCATCAGGCGGTCGTCATCCATCGCGCCGAGCACGGTGATGCCGGGCATCGCGCCGAGGTCGCCCATCATTTGGCTGAAGCCTTTCCACACGCTCAGGCCTTCGCCGGTGGGCAGGTCGAAAAAATTCTGGGTGATGCCGATGCAGAAGACGACGCGCAATGGCTCTTGGGTGGTTTGCGACATGGGTGCGATTCCTTGAAAAAGTAATGGGGATTCAGATGTAGCCCGGGAACGGCGGTACGCCGAGGAACACCGAGCCGGCGCCGTCGTACAGGCCTTCGCTGAGGAAGGCGTGCTGGGTCACCACCATCGAGTCACGCAAGTAGCGTTGCAGCGGATGGCGCAGGTAAATGGCGGTGGTGCCGGCCAGGCTGTAGGCGCTCTGCACCACCTCGGCACCGGCCTGGGACACATGAATGGCCGACAGGCGCAACAGGCTGGTCTGCTCCGGCGTGACCGGGTTGCCGGCCAGGATCGAGTTCCACACCTGCTCGGTGGTGTTGTAGAAGAAACCGCGCGCGGCGCTGAGCTTGGCTTCAGCCTTGGCGATCTCGATGCGCACGTAAGCGCGGTCGGACAATTTCGGCGCGCCGGTGATGCCGCTGCCACCCGCCATGCGGCTGATTTCGTCCAGCGCGGCACGGGCCAGTCCGAGGTTGACCACCGCCAGCACTTGCGCGGCGTAGGCGATGGATGGATAGCGGAACAGCGGCTCGTCGATGGTCGAGGCACCGCCGCGGATGAACGTCCAGCGCTCGTCAACGCGTTTATCGGTCACTCGCAGGTCATGGCTGCCGGTGCCTTTGAGGCCGACCACTTCCCAGTTCTCGACGATGTCTACCTGCTCCGGGCGGAACACAGCGGTGCGCGGCTTGCCGCCAGCGGCGCCGATGCCAACGCCCAACAGGTCTGCGCCTTTGCAGCCACTGGCGAATTTCCAGGTGCCATTGACCTGATAGCCGCCTTCTACTGCCTCCGCCGGTTGCAAGGGGAACAAGCCGCCGGCGAACACCAGGTCAGGGCTTTCGGCGTAGAGTTCAGCCAGGGTTTCCCGTGGTAAAGCAGCCAGGTAGACACCGGCGCTGCCGAAGCTGGCCACCCAGCCCGCCGAGCCGTCGGCTTCGGAGATGCGTTCGACCATTTGCAGGAACAGGTGCGGTGCCAGGGCGTCGCCACCGAAGCATTTCGGCGTGGCGGCACGGTAGATGCCCACTTGTTTGAAGCGCTCGATCATGTCCCGTGGCACGTGGGAGCCAGTGTCGAATTCTTCGCGGCGCCGGCGCACTTCATCCAGTACCTGCGCAAAGGCCTGGCTGTCGACGACATTCTCGTCAACGCCGATCGATGCGTCTTGTTGCGCAACCGCTGAACGCAGCATGGGCATTCTCCGTTTTGTTTATTGTTAGTGGGGTGACACGCATGCCCCGTTGTAGGAGCGAGCCTGCTCGCGATGGTCGTCAACGATGACGCTGGAAACCTGGCACCCCGTGGCGCTCTCAGGTTCATCGCGAGCAGGCTCGTTCCTACAGGGAATCGGCGTGGTCACCCTTGCATTGCGGTCCAGTGTAAAAACCGCATCCGGCCGCCACTATTGGTGCGTGCAGCCCCCTCGCTAAAGAAAACCCCTAGACCCACACCGGTAACCTCTGAGCGCATCCCGCTGTGCGAGCAGGTATAAAACGCCATACTGCAAATCTCTGCCGCCAGGGGCCGTGCGATGTACCAGCCAAAACCGAACGACTTTTATGCGCTGATCGAAGCCATGCCGCTGTGCATCATTCTTCATGACGCGCACACCAAGGAAATTCTCTGGGCCAACGCCGCTGCCCTGGCGGCGTTGGGCTTTACCCTGGAAGAACTGACGCCGCTGAAGGCCTCCGACATGACCCGCGATGCGCCGAAATACCGGCGTTCCATAGGTTTGCGCTGGCTCGAAAGGGCCGCGCGCACCGGGCAACGGACCATCGAGTGGTGCTATCGCTCCAAGCAAGGGGTGGAGATTCTTTCCGAGGCGGTGGCGACCCTGGTGCACCTGGACGGTCGCGATGTGTTGATGGTGCAGTTCCGTGACATTTCCAAAGAGGACAAGGTCAAGCGCGACCTCAAGCGTTTCGAGAGCCGGCTCAAGGCCTTCATGCAGGACCTGGCCGAAGGTGTGGCGGTGCTCGGCCCCGAGGGCGATATAGGTTTTATCAGCGACTCCGGCGCGCACCTGCTCGACAGCGAAGTGCACCAGCTGATGGGCGAGAACTTCCTGGCCTGGTGCGACGACGCTTCGCGTCAGCGCTTGTTGCAACAGTTCGCCCATGAGACGCCGGAGCACGCGCCGTTCAACGTGCACTACAAGGTGCAGCGCCGGAACGGCGAATGGCGCTGGCATGACGCAACTTGTCGCTACATCGAGATCGAGGACGATCTGGTCGGCCATCTGCTGCTGTTCCGCGACGTGACCGAGCAGGTGCAGGCCGAAGAGGCGCGGCGAGTCAGCGAGCAGAAGCTCGAGTACCTGGCGCGCTACAACGCCATGGGCGAAATGGCCGTGGCCATCGCCCACGAGCTGAGCCAGCCATTGGCGGCGACCCGCAACTTTATTGAGGGCGCAGTGATTCGCCTGGGCAACACGGGTGAAACCGATCAAGGCGTCGCCTGGGGCTTGCAGAGCGCCGTGCGGCAAATCGAGCATGCCTCGGTGATCATCAAGAGCGTGCGCGATTACGTGGTCAAGCTGGAGCAGACTGAAGAGCTGGTCGACCTTAATGAGCTGCTGCGCGAAACCCGCTACTTCATCAGCCTGCGCGCCGATCCGAGCCGGGTGCGCGTGGAAATCGTCGCCGCGTCCGAACCGCTGCGGGTGAGTTGCGAGAAGGTGTTGATCGGCCAGGTGATCCTCAACCTGGCCTTCAACGCCATTGAAGAAATGGCCGACCTGCCCACTGAACGACGCCTGTTGCGTATCCACGCCAGTCGCGAGAACGATGTGGCACTGGTGCGCATCGAAGACTGCGGTCGCGGCATCCAGGCCCAGGCGCAGGAGAAGCTGTTCGACGGCTTTTTCTCGTCCAAGGTCAGCGGCAACGGCATCGGCCTGGCGCTGTGCAAGAACATCATCGGCAGACATCGTGGCGATATCTGGGCGCAAAACCTGGAGCCGTGCGGCGCGGTGTTTACCTTCGCCCTTCCCCTCGCCAATCCCGCCTGACCTGCGCCACTACTGCGGTCTGACATACACAAATCCTGTGGCGAGGGGGCTTGCCCCCGTTCGGTTGCGCAGCAGCCGCAAAACCTGCTGGCACGGTGTGACTGGCAAATGCTGGGGCCGCTTCGCGACCCAACGGGGGCAAGCCCCCTCGCCACAAATGCAGCTTCGCCCTTCTCACCTCTGACGCCAGTCAAACCCCCGCCTTATCAGATTGTGCAGCCAGTTTCATGACACTGGCACAGACACACAAACACTTGGCAGGCAGGGCAATTCTCCCGATATCGGGGCACGGCAGAATCAAAGGGTAAAAATCTGCCAAAGCACCCGCGATCCGCGTTACCAACAATTCAGGAAGTTCCCCTTATGCGAACAAACAGGATCTCCGTACAGTCAGCGCTAGGCCTGAGCCTGCTTGTACTCGGTTTGAACAGTGCCCGCGCGGACTTGCCCGCCGGTACGATTGGCCAGACCGTTCTGGCGTTCCCACCCGAAGCTCACCGCGCGTTTGTCATCGACGTCGAGTTCGACAGTTTTGTCGCTGGCCGCGTGACCGTGGTCGACCCGGACCAGAAGCGCATCCTCGGCATGGTGCCGACCGGTTTCGCAGCGCCGTCGACCCTCAGTCACGACAAAAAAACCATCTATAGTGCGGATATCTGGTATTCCCGCGGCACCCGCGGCACCCGCACCGACGTGCTCACCGCGTGGGACAGCTCGACCCTGTCGCCGGCCTGGGAAGTGCTGATTCCGAACAAGCGCGCCGAATCGCTGACCCAGCGTTATGCGCTCAAGCCAAGCGGCGACGACAAGTTCGTCTACGTCTACAACTTCACCCCGTCGACTTCGGTGACCGTGGTCGATACCCAGACCAAGGCGGTTGCCACGGAAATCGCCATCCCCGGTTGCGTGCTCAACTACCCGGTCGGTAACCGCCGCTTCGCCTCGCTGTGCGGCGACGGCAGCCTGCAAGTGGTGACCCTCAACGATCAAGGCCAGGAAACCGCGCGCAGCCGCACGCCGTTCTTTGATCCGAACGCGGAAAAACTGGTAGAGCGCGCCGTCAACGTCGGCGACACCTACTACTTCACCACCACGACCGGCACCGTACGCCCGGTGGATTTCGCCGGTGATGCGCCGAAGGTCCTGCCGTCCTGGTCACTGGTTTCCGACGAAGACAAGAAGGCCGGCTGGGCGCCGGGTGGCTGGCAGATGATGGCCGTGGCGCCGAAGCTGGACCGCCTGTACGTGCTGATGCACGACGCCCACGAACCGATGAAGTGGGAAGACCCGAGCCCGCTGATCTGGGCGTTTGACCTCAAGACCCACAAGAAGGTGGCGACACTGGAAGCCCCGGTTCCGGTGTGGAGCATGCAGGCAACCGGCGACGACAAGCCGTTGTTGCTCGGCACCGACGTGGAAGGCGGTTTGCAGATTTTCGATCTGAAGACCAACAAGCTCACCGGCAGCATGCCGAAAGTCGCCAAAACCGCGACTCAGGTCCTGAGCTACTAAGAGGTTCGGCCATGCACACAGACCCGATCTTCATCATTGCCAGCGCCATCGCCATCGCGGTGTTGCTGGCCAGCGCCGCGACCCACAAGTTGCGCGCGCCGGTCCGCTTCGCCCGGCAACTGGCGGACTATCAACTGCTGCCCGAGGCGCTGGTGCGCCCGACGGCACGGTTGGTGCCGCTGTTGGAACTGGCCATTGCCTTTGCCCTGCTGGTGCCGGTCAGCCGTGGTTACGCCGCGTTGAGCGCCGCCAGCCTGTTGGCCCTGTACGCCGCCGCCATCGGCATCAACCTGTGGCGCGGTCGCGCGGACATCGACTGCGGTTGCGCCGGTCCCGACCAGGCACAGCCGCTGCGTCCGGTGCTGCTGGCACGTAACAGCGCACTGATAGCGCTGGCGCTGGTGGCCAGCGTGGCGCCGGTTGCCCGCGACCTCAACCTGTTCGATGGGTTCGTGACCCTGGCTGCCGCCGCAGTTGCGCTGCTCATCTACGCCGCCGCCGATGGGCTGCTGGCGAACTCCCCTCTTCTGCTCAAATTGATTGGTAGGTAATCGAAATGGAAGGCTTGATTGTTTCCAACGTTCTGCTCTGGGTGCTGCTGGTGGCCGTGGCGTTTGTCGTCATGGGCCTGGTGCGGCAGATTGGCGTATTGCACGGTCGCCTGGCCCCGGCTGGCGCGCTGATGGTCGACAAAGGGGTGGCGGTCAATGAACCCGCGCCGCAAGTCACCGCCAGCGACCGTCACGGTCGCCCGGTGAACTTCGGTTACGCCGGCGAGAAATCGCAACTGCTGTTCTTCCTCTCGCCGACCTGCCCGATCTGCAAGTCGCTGCTGCCGGCGATCAAATCCATCGCCAAGGAGCAGGCCGATCGTCTTGACGTGGTGTTCGTCAGCGATGGCGACATGGACGCCCAGCAAGCGCTGATCCGCGAACACAAACTCGAAGACGCCACCTATGTGGTCGGTCCGGAAGTGGGCATGACCTACCAGATCGGCAAGCTGCCGTACGCCGCGCTGATCGACAAGGCCGGCACCCTGCGCGCCAAAGGCCTGGTCAACTCCCGCGAGCACCTGGACAGCCTGTTCGAAGTCGAGCATTTGAAGCACGCCACGTTGCAGCAATACCTCAATGCCCAACCGCACACCCACGATCACGACCACAGCCACGGCCATAGCCACTGATAAGGCAGGGAGACCTTTATGAAACTGCTGGATCTGTTGTTTGAGCGTTCGTCCCGCCGTGTCGCCGACACCACCTCGCGCCGCAAACTGCTGGCACGCATGGGTTCGCTGATGGTGGCCGGTGCCGCCCTGCCCCTGTTGCTGCCGCTGGACCGCACCAGCAAGGCCCTGGCCGCGGAGCCTGCGCAGGCCGGCGACCCGGGCGATCCGAACAGCTGCGACTACTGGCGCTACTGCTCCATCGACGGCTTTCTGTGCAGCTGCTGCGGTGGGTCGGTGACGTCCTGCCCACCAGGCACCGAAGCCTCGCAAGTGACCTGGATCGGCACCTGCCGTAACCCGGCCGACGGCAAGGACTACATCATTTCGTACAACGACTGCTGCGGTAAGCAAAGCTGCGCCCAGTGCGCCTGTACCCGTAACGACAGTGAAGAACCGGCCTACCGCCCGTTCAACAACAACGATGTGAACTGGTGCCTGGCCGCCAAATCGCACATCTACCACTGCACCGTTTCGGTCATCCGCGGCGTCGCCGTTTAAAGAACGCGCTTTGCGCCGGTTGCTCGCGCAATCGGCGCTTTTTTTTCTGTGGCTGCTTTTCTTTTTTTTACTGCTTTGTGTGTACCTGTAGGAGCGAGCTTGCTCGCGAAGAACTCAAGGGCGACGCGTTAAACCAGATAGCCCGCGTTATCGTTGACGTCCTTCGCGAGCAAGCTCGCTCCTACAACAGGTGCCAAACCGGTCATCAGCGGAGTTGGATTACATGCGTAGTTTGATATTGCTCGGTCTCGTCTGCGCCCTGAGCGCCCCGCTCGCTTTCGCCCGGGCCATTCCCGACCCGGCGCAGAGCCATGCGCCGGGCAACGAAGACGTTCAAACCCCGATTGCCCAGGCTGGCTACAGCGTCGGCGTGAACTACCAGCTGCAATGCGCCGGTTGCCACCTGGGCGACGGCACGGGTTCGGCCGCCAACGACACGCCACGGATGAAAGGTTTCGTCGGTAACTTCCTGAAAGTGCCCGGTGGCCGCGAATTCCTCGTGCGGGTGCCGGGCATGTCGCAGTCAGCGCTGAACAACGCACAACTGGCGGACCTGCTCAACTGGCTGTTGCGCGAAGACGGCATGGCGGGTAGCAGCATGCCGGCCGATTATCAGCCTTACACCGCCAAAGAAGTCATGGCGTTGCGCGCCAAGACCATGCTCAACCTGCCCGGCACCCGTGGTGAGTTGATCAAGGCCATGCGTGCCCAAAGCATCGCGATCGATGACGGGATGAATTACTGAGAACAATTTGCCCCGCCCCGCTTCAACATCAACCGCCCGGACGATGGACGCGTTGACGGCAAATAAGTAACGTAACCGGTGCTGTTTTCGAACCTGGAAAATCGAAAAGGGAGTTTGCATCGTGACCGAAGAGACAAAAACCAAAGGACCGGCTTCGTACTTCCCGTCCATTGAAAAAAAGTACGGGCAGCCGATCAGCCATTGGCTGGACCTGCTCAAGTCTGTCAGCGACAAGAAACACATGGAGATGGTGGCCTGGCTCAAAACCGAACACGGAATGGGTCATGGTCACGCCAATGCGCTGGTTGCCTATCATCTGGCAGCCACCAAAAGCGCCTAGCCACCGGTCCATCCTTTGCTGTGCTATCGGTGGTGCCGAGTAAAACCGGCTCCACCGTAAGTCTTCTGTTGCCCTATTCTTTCATCCAACCCATCACGCCGGACATCGACCATGTCAGCCCCCGAATCCATCCTCCTCGACAGCTGGCACCACAACGCCCGGGCCTGGATCGACGCCATACGCAGCGGCACCATCGAAAGCCGCCTCAAGGTCACCGACCAGGCCATCCTGCTGGCGGTGCTGGGTCGCCAGCCCGAGCGTGTGCTCGACCTGGGTTGCGGTGAAGGCTGGTTGCTGCGTGCGTTGGCAGACCGGGCCATCGATGCGGTCGGCGTGGATGGCGATGCGACGCTGGTGGAGGCGGCGCGGACGGCGGGCACTGCGCGGGTGCATTTGGCGAGCTATGAACAACTGGCTGAAGCGAAAGTCGACATCGGCCGCGACTACAACCTGATCTGCGCCAACTTCGCCCTGCTGCATCAGGACATCATCCCCCTGCTCGCCGCCATGAACACCCTGCTCGCCCCGGGTGGCGCGCTGCTGATCCAGACGCTGCACCCGTGGGCGGCTGCGGCGGGCGACTACCAGGATGGCTGGCGGGAAGAGACCTTCTTTGGCTTCAAGGGGCAGTGGCAGCCCATGCCATGGTATTTCCGCACCCTGTCCAGTTGGCTGAATGCACTGGACATGGCCGGCTTTGCATTGGCCGGCCTGCAGGAGCCACAGCACCCGCAAAGCCCCGTGCCGCAGTCATTGCTGTTGGTGGCCGAACCACGGCGCTGAGTGGCTTTAATATCGCACACAGTTCTTGCCCCGCCGAACATCCCTGCGGGAGCGAGCTTGCTCGCGAAGAGACCGGCACATTCAACATCGATTTCGCCTGTCATGCCGCCATCGCGAGCAAGCTCGCTCCCACAGGTTCAGTGGTTGTACGCAACATCTGTGAACCACCCCAATCACTGCGGGAGCGAGCTTGCTCGCGAAGAGGCCGGCACATTCAACATCGATTTCGCCTGACATTCCGCCTTCGCGAGCAAGCTCGCTCCTACAGGTTCAGTGGCTGTACGCAAAATCTGCGAACCACCCCAATCACTGTGGGAGCGAGCTTGCTCGCGATGAGGCCGGCACATTCAACATTGATTTCGCCTGACATTCCGCCATCGCGAGCAAGCTCGCTCCCACAGGTTCAGTAGCTGTACGCAAAATCTGCGAACCACACAAATCACTGTGGGAGCGAGCTTGCTCGCGATGAGGCCGGCACATTCAACATCGATTTCGCCTGTCATGCCGTCATCGCGAGCAAGCTCGCTCCCACAGGTTCTGCGGCTGTACGCAAAATCTGCGAACCACCCCAATCACTGTGGGAGCGAGCTTGCTCGCGATGAGGCCGGCACATTCAACATCGATTTCGCCTGACATTCCGCCTCTGCGAGCAGGCTCGCTCCCACAGGTTCAGTGGCTGTACGCAAAATCTGCGAACCACACAAATCACTGTGGGAGCGAGCTTGCTCGCGATGAGGCCACAGGTTTCAGTGGTGCACCCAATACAGCGTCAGGCCCACTCTTTACGCAGCTGACGCGCAGCGTTGACCATGTGCACCAGCGCCGCTTCGGTTTCCGGCCAACCGCGGGTCTTCAGGCCGCAGTCCGGGTTGACCCACAGGCGGTCGGCGGGAATACGCTTGGCGGCCTTGCGCAGCAGGTTGGCCATTTCCGAGGAGTCCGGCACCCTTGGCGAGTGGATGTCATACACGCCCGGGCCGATTTCGTTCGGGTAGGCGAAGGCTTCGAACGCGTCCAGCAGTTCCATGTCCGAGCGCGAGGTTTCGATGGTGATCACGTCGGCATCCATGGCGGCGATGGACTCGATCACATCGTTGAACTCGCTGTAGCACATGTGGGTGTGGATCTGGGTTTCGTCGCGCACACCGGAGGCGCACAGGCGGAACACTTCGGTCGCCCAGTCCAGGTAGTGCTGCCACTGCGCCTGGCGCAACGGCAGGCCTTCGCGGAATGCGGCTTCGTCGATTTGCACGATCTTGATTCCGGCGGCTTCCAGGTCCACCACTTCATCACGGATCGCCAGGGCCAGTTGACGAGCCTGCACTTCGCGGGTCACGTCTTCGCGGGGGAACGACCACATCAGCATGGTTACGGGGCCGGTCAGCATGCCCTTCATCATCTTGTCGGTGAGGCCCTGGGCATAGCGGATCCACTCCACGGTCATGGCTTTCGGACGGCTCAGGTCACCGAATATCACCGCCGGTTTCACGCAACGCGAGCCGTAGCTCTGGACCCAGCCGAAACGGGTGAACACATAGCCGTCAAGTTGCTCGGCGAAGTATTCGACCATGTCGTTACGCTCGGCTTCACCGTGCACCAGCACGTCCAGGCCCAGGTTTTCCTGCACTTGCACGGCGTGACGGATCTCACTGTGCATGGCTTCGGTGTATTCGGCTTCGGTCAGCTTGCCTTGCTTGAACGACTGGCGAGCCAGACGGATCGACGCGGTTTGCGGGAACGAACCGATGGTGGTGGTCGGGAACAGCGGCAGGTTCAGGCCGGCGCGCTGTTTCTCGATGCGCCGGGCAAACAGCGAATGACGCTGGCTGTCCTTGACAGTGATGGCGGCCACACGCGCCTGCACGGCCGGTTTGTGGATGCGTGGCGACGCAGCACGGCTGGCCTGTACGGCGCGGCTTTGGGTCAGCGCTTCAAGCACCTTCGGCGCTTCCGGCTCGTTGACGGCCTGAGCCAGCACCGCGACTTCTTCACACTTCTGCACGGCAAACGCCAGCCAGCTTTTCAGTTCGGCATCGAGCTTGTCTTCACGCCCCAGATCAACCGGGCTGTGCAGCAGCGAGCAGGATGGCGCGACCCACAGCCGATCACCCAGACGCTCATGAGCATGCTGCAGGGTGGCCAACGCGTTTTCCAGGTCGCAGCGCCAGACGTTACGGCCGTTGACCAGGCCCAGCGACAGCACTTTGTAGGCCGGCAGGCGATCGAGGATGGTCGGGTACTGCTCAGGTGCGCGCACCAGATCGATGTGCAGGCCGTCCACCGGCAGATTGGCGGCCAGGCCCAGGTTTTCTTCCAGCCCACCGAAGTACGTGGCGACCAGTTTCTTCAACGGGTCACGCTGAATCAGGTTGTAGGCCCGCTCAAAGGCGTTTTTCCAGTCCTGCGGCAGGTCGAGCACCAGGATCGGCTCGTCGATTTGCACCCACTCGACGCCCTGTGCCGCCAGGCGCTGGAAGATCTGGCCGTACAACGGCAACAGACGATCCAGCAGCTCCAGCTTGTCGAATTCGACGCCCTTGGCCTTGCCCAGCCACAGGTAAGTCAGTGGGCCGATGATCACCGGCTTGACGTTGTGCCCCAGTGCGCGGGCTTCCTCGACTTCTTCGAACAACTGGTCCCAGCCGAGCTGGAACTGCTGATCGGCGCTGAACTCAGGGACAAGGTAGTGATAGTTGGTGTCGAACCACTTGGTCATTTCCTGGGCATGCGCACCGCCGCAGCAGCTGTCGCTCACACCGCGCGCCATGCCGAACAGGGTTTGCAGGCTGGCCTTGCCATCGTGCGGGCGGAATCGCTCAGGGATCACACCGAACATCAACGAGTGGGTCAGGACCTGGTCGTACCATGCGAAGTCGCCGACCGGCAGCAGCTCGATACCGGCCTTTTTCTGCAAGTCCCAGTGGGTCTTGCGCAGGTCGCGGCCCACGGTGCGCAGACCGGCTTCGTCGAGTTCGCCCTTCCAGAACGCCTCTTGAGCCTTTTTCAGTTCGCGGTCGCGACCAATGCGCGGAAAACCAAGGGAATGGGCCACAGCCATGTCAAATAACTCCAATGCGTTCGATGGGAGCCATTGTCGACAGTGTCAGCGAGTGAGACAAACTCATTTTAATCGTGATGATCACAAGTTCTTCTCATGATCCGAAGCACTGCACAACGGGCGCTGGATGGACATCTGGTTCAAGGCGCTCGCCCGTGGCGTGTGCGTAAGCCGCGCGTCGATGGCATCATCACCCGCTACGAAAGTTTCGATACCCGCCCCCACCCTCTGATCGGCTAAGGAATAGTCCCGATGCGTATCAAAACACTGCCGGCCTGTGCCACGGCGCCCTGCCCGGACGCCAAAGCGCAGACCGCCGGGATCAGCCCATGACGGCCATCTTTCGGCCGCGTCCGACGTTGATCTTTTTGCTGCTGTTGCTGGTGTTGGTGTTCTGGCTGTCCCTGGCCCTCGGACCGGTCAGCCTGCCCCTGGGCGATACCTTGCTGGGCGGGATGCGTCTGCTCGGGTTGCCACTTGACGGTGGTGACACGCAGCAGGCGGAGTTGATCCTCGGGCAGATTCGCCTGCCGCGCAGCTTGCTCGGCATCGCCGTGGGGTCAGTACTGGCGTTGTCCGGCGTGGCGATGCAGGGGTTGTTCCGCAATCCCTTGGCCGATCCGGGTCTGGTCGGTGTGTCCGGCGGTGCTGCGCTCGGTGCCGCCCTTGCCATCGTCGGCGGCAGCCTGCTCGGTGGCTTGCCGCCTGCGATCGAACCCTACCTGCTGTCGGTGAGCGCCTTCGCCGGTGGCTTGATCGTCACGGCGGTGGTGTATCGCTTCGGTCGCCGCAACGGGCAAACCGACGTTGCCACCATGCTCTTGGCGGGTGTGGCGATGACGGCCATGGCCGGTGCCGGGGTCGGGCTGTTCACCTACCTGGCCGACGATGCCACCTTGCGCACCCTGACGTTCTGGAACCTGGGCAGCCTCAACGGTGCCAGTTACCCGCGCTTGTGGCCATTGCTGATCGTCACCCTGAGCGTAGCGTTGTGGTTGCCCCGCAGGGCGGCGGCGCTCAATGCATTGCTGCTGGGTGAATCGGAGGCCCGTCACCTGGGTTTTGACATCGAGCGGATCAAACTTGAGCTGGTGTTGTGCACGGCGCTCGGCGTCGGCGCGGCAGTCGCGGCGGCCGGGCTGATCGGTTTCATCGGCCTGGTGGTGCCGCATCTGATGCGCCTGCTGGTCGGCCCGGATCACCGGGTGTTGCTGCCCGCGTCGTTGCTGGCCGGTGCCAGCCTGCTATTGCTGGCCGATCTGGCGGCGCGTTTGTTGTTGGCGCCAGCCGAATTGCCAATCGGTATCGTGACTGCACTGATCGGCGCTCCGTTCTTTCTTTATCTGCTGGTGCGAGGACGCTCCTGATGCTGCGGGCAAACAACCTGCTGGTACAACGTGGCAAGCGCACGGTGCTGACCAACATCGATATCGAGTTGCGCCCCGGTGAAGTGCTGGGTGTGCTGGGGCCGAACGGCGCCGGCAAAAGCACCCTGCTCGCCGCTTTGTGTGGTGAGCTGGCGACCAGTGAAGGCAGGGTCAGCCTCGACGAGCGTCCACTCGCCGACTGGCCGGGACAGGAACGGGCCAAGCGACTGGCCGTGCTGCCGCAGAGTTCGAGCCTGAGCTTTGCGTTTTCGGTCAATGAAATCGTCGGCATGGGACGCTTGCCTCACGCCAGCGGCCGCGTGCGCGATGCCGAAATCGTCGACGAGGCGCTCAAAGCCGCCGATGCGCTTCATCTTGCCGGACGCAGCTACCTGGCCCTGTCCGGCGGTGAACGCCAGCGCGTGCATCTGGCACGGGTGCTCGCTCAGCTCTGGCCGGGTGCCGAAGGGCAAACCCTGCTGCTCGATGAACCGACGTCGATGCTCGATCCGCTGCATCAGCACACCATTTTGCAAGCCATGCGTGACTTCGCCGAGCGCGGGGTTGCCGTGCTGGTGATTCTGCACGACCTCAATCTGGCCGCCCGTTACTGCGATCAACTACTGTTGTTGCATCAGGGCCTGCCCCACGCCTACGGTCCACCGGCAGACGTGCTGACCACCGAAACGCTGGCGGCGGTGTATGGACTACAAGTGCT
The DNA here is from genome assembly GCF_019218985.1 of Pseudomonas sp. PDM30. Classification (NCBI taxonomy): domain Bacteria; kingdom Pseudomonadati; phylum Pseudomonadota; class Gammaproteobacteria; order Pseudomonadales; family Pseudomonadaceae; genus Pseudomonas; species Pseudomonas sp. PDM30. The sequence goes on along the minus strand of NZ_JAHUWM010000020.1, from coordinate 13,661 downwards.
GATTCACCAGCACCCGGAACGCGGCCACCCGCTGATCATCGCGCGCTGATGCCGCTCCCTCTTCTGTCATCGAGGGGGCACCTGTCCAATAAGGAAAACCGATGCGCTTTCTGTTGCTCTGTGCATTCAGCCTGTTGGCTGCCTGCCAAATCCATCAGGTCACACCACTGCCGGCGCCGATCGCCCCGCACGGCCGTGATCACGCCGACCTCGGAGTCATCCGTGAACTCGCCACGGGCCGTACGCTGACGCCGCAAGAACTTGTCCAACGCCTGGCCGTTGTGCCTCGGGTATTGGTCGGTGAACAGCACGACAACCCGGACCACCACGCCCTGCAATTGTGGCTGCTGCGCGAACTGGCGACACAACGCCCCCAGGGCAGCCTGCTGATGGAGATGCTCAACCCCGATCAACAGGCCAGGGTCGATGCCGCGCAAGCCGTGACCCGCGCGGGCCAGCCACCGGCCGATGCGTTCACGGCGCTGGCCTGGCAGGCCAATTGGGACTGGAGTGTTTATGGCGCACTCGTCACCTACGCGCTGCGGCAACCGTATCCGCTGCTGGCGGCGAACCTGGACCGCGCGCAGATCATGCAGATCTACAAACAGCGCCCGGTACTTGCGGGGCAAGCGTCCACCACCCTACAGGTGCGGGCGACCTTGCTGGATGACATCCGCCAATCCCATTGCGGCCTGCTGCCCGAAGCGCAGATGCCGGCAATGCTCGCCGTGCAACAACAGCGTGACCGGCGCATGGCCCAGCGCCTGATAGCCGCACCGACGCCGGCGTTGCTGCTGGCCGGTGCCTTCCACGTGCGCAAGGATCTGGGGGTGCCACTGCACCTGAAAGACCTCGGTGCCGGTGAAGGGAATGCGGTGCTGATCCTGGCCGAAGCGGGCAAGACCGTGACCGCCGAGAATGCGGATTACGTGTGGTACACCGCCGCGCAACCGGAACAGGATCATTGCGCGCAATTGCGTCGCTAAACCCGACCGAAACATTGTGGCGAGGGGGCTTGCCCCCGTTGGGTCGCGCAGCGACCCTGAACCCTGCAATCGCGGTTACTCAGACAAACCGCATTGCCTGGATTGGGACTACTTCGTAGTCCAACGGGGGCGAGCCCCCTCGCCACAGGTGTCGGCCTGCCGGCGCGACACTATGTCACGCCTGTACGCCGGTCCAATGGTCGTATCTGCCCCTCCGACACCGGCACAGTTTGTTAACATCCCCGCGATTTTTTCGTCTGTACAGTCATCACGCTGTCATTTCAGCCTGTTCAACAGGATGCTTTTTTTCATGAGTACTTTGTATACCCGCCGGACTGTCCTGCAAGGCATGGGCCTGTTGAGCCTGGGCCTGCTCGCCGGTTGCGACGACAGCAGCAAGCTGTCGTTCAACTACGGCAAGGACCTCAGCGACAAGATCATGGGGCGTAACTTCAAGCTCAAGAACCCTGAAGGCGAAACCAGGATGCTAGGCAGCTATCGCGGCCTGATGCCGATGGTATTCTTCGGTTTCACCCAGTGCCCGGCCGTGTGCCCGACCACCCTGGCCCGCGCCGCGCAGGCCAAGAAGCTGATGGGGCGCGATGGCGAAAGGCTGCAGGTTATCTTCATCACCCTGGACCCTGAACGCGACACGCCAGAGTTGCTGGACCAGTACGTCAAGGCGTTCGACCCGAGTTTCGAAGCCCTGTACGGCACGCTTGAAGAAACCGCCGCCACCGCCAAGGAATTCGGCGTGTTCTTTGAGAAGGTCCCGAGCGGCGATACCTATACCCTCTCCCATACCGCGACCAGTTTTGTCTTCGACTCCCGGGGCAATCTGCGCCTGGGGCTGTCCGCGTCCCTGACGGCCAAAGAGTGCGCAGAAGACCTGCTCACCGTGATGGAGGTTTGCTGAAATGAATGCCCCGCAAGCTAAAAACCGCTTCGTGCAAGGTTGCAAGCAACTGGCACTGGGCTTGGCCCTGGTCGGCTTGGCCTTTCAGGTATCGGCACAAACCCGGGTCGACGACGCCTGGGTCCGCGCCACCGTGGCCGGCCAGCCGTCGAGCGGCGCCTTCATGACCGTCACCGCCAGCAGCGACAGCAAGTTGCTGAGCGTGCAAACGCCGGTTGCCAAGCTAGTGCAGATTCATGAAATGAGCATGAAAGACGACGTGATGAAAATGCAGCAGGTGCAGTCCGTTGCGCTGCCAGCCGGCAAGCCGGTGAGCTTCAATCCCAACGGCTATCACATCATGTTGATGAATCTCACAGGTCAGATCAAGGAAGGCGACAAGGTGCCACTGACCCTGACCGTGGAAGACGCCAAGGGCGAGAAAGAGTCGATTCAGATTGAAGCCGTTGCCAAGGCGATTAACACCATGGATCACAGCAAGATGATGCATGATCACAGCAAGATGAATTGATTGCTTCGTCAGTTAAAACACAGAGCCTGTGGGAGCGAGCTTGCTCGCGATGAGGCAGGAACATTCGACATCGATGTCGCCTGACACTCCGCCATCGCGAGCAAGCTCGCTCCCACAGTTTGATCTTCAGTGAATACGAGTCCTTTTCACGTCAACTCAAACAAGCTTGAGCACCACGTTGATGTTGTTGCGCGTGGCTTTCGAGTACGGGCAATACTGGTGCCCGGTGTCGACGATTTTTTGTGCGGTTTCACGGTCCAGCCCCGGCAGGCTGACATTGAGCCGCGCCTGCAGCAGATAGCCGCCTTCATTGGTGCCCAAATCAACCTCGGCATCGACGGCCACATCCTTGGGCAACGCCACTTTCATTTCCCTGGCTGCAACTTGCATGGCGCCGATGAAACAGGCGGACCACCCGGCAGCGAACAGTTGCTCTGGATTGGTTCCGCCGCCACCCGCGCCCGGGGACGACAGCTTCACATCGAGGATACCGTCGGAGCTGCGGGACGCGCCGTCACGCCCGCCGGTGGTGTGGGTTTGGGCGGTGTACAACACTTTATCGATCTGGCTCATGATGACCTCCTGATTGAGTTGTAAAAAACCGGTTTTCACCCCATCGGGTCGCTGGGATGGTCAATCAATATAGTCGTCGCAGCCCCGCCTCGCGGTCGATCCGACCAGCGCCCCCTTCTACTTTATTTACGCGCCAACTTGTACCTGACGCAGTCCTCATAAAAGCTCTGGCGTACAGCAGTCGGCTTGAATCGCGACGGACTGTCATAAGTTTGCTCTGTAATGCCAAGTGCCATCATGCGCATCCAGGATTTTGCAAACTTGTAGACCTGGATTTTTTGGCGTGCGGCGTACAGAGAAACGCCTGAAAGCTTGAGCTCCTGTGCCCTTGCGGCGGTTCCCGCCCCCCAACTGCACATGTATTGATCATGGGTGGCCAGTTCTTTGGCTTGAGCCGAATGGGCTACACCCGCGATAACTAACGGCATTAACGCGATCCATGTCTTGCGCATCTTGACCTATTTAACTAGCTGAAAATGAACTAATTTTGCTGAGGATTTTTAAACTTGGGGGCCAGCATCGTGCCTTTTTTGCAAATTAGTGCGAAAACGAGATGTGTGACGTTATTTCTTGCGAGTTTTCAATCCTTTGCTATAGCTAAGACTCTCAATCGCCAACTAAGTGAGGCAACGGAATGTCAGTCGCAAAGAAAATGAGTGTGGGGCAACTGACAATGTTGACCGCGGTCAACATGTTGGGCTCAGGCATTGTGCTGCTACCGACGAAACTCGCGGAAGTCGGTGCAATTTCGATCCTCTCCTGGCTGATAACGGCCACCGGCTCCCTCGCTCTGGCGTACGCCTTTGCGCGATGCGGGATGCTCAGCCGCAAGACCGGCGGCATGGGCGGTTATGCCGAATACACCTTCGGTAAAGCAGGTAACTACATCACCAACTACACCTACGGCCTCTCGCTGTTGATAGCCAACGTGGCGATCAGTATTACAGCGGTCGGTTATATCCAGGTGTTGTTCGGGATAGAACTCGACTCACTGCAAGTAGGCCTGGCCACTATTGCCCTGTTGTGGATCACCACCTTCGCCAACTTTGGCGGCGCCAGCATTACCGGCCGTATCGGCGCGGTGACGGTCTGGGGTGTGATTGCACCGGTGGTGCTGGTCTCAACGGTGGGCTGGTTCTGGTTCGACAGCAGCGTATACGCCGCTGGCTGGAACCCCCACGACAAAGGCTGGTTCGAAGCGGCAGGCGCCTCGGTGGCAATTACCCTGTGGGCCTTCCTTGGCCTTGAATCGGCTTGCGCCAACACCGACGCGGTGGAAAACCCTGAGCGCAACGTACCGATTGCCGTGCTGGGCGGCACCCTGGGTGCAGCGGTGATCTACATCGTCTCCACCAACGTCATCTTCGGTATCGTCGGCAACGAAGAACTGGCCGCGTCCACTGCGCCGTTCGGCCTGGTGTTCGCCAAGATGTTCACCCCGATGGTCGGCGACATCGTGATGGCGGCCATGGTGCTCGCCTGCATCGGTTCGCTGCTGGGTTGGCAGTTCACCATCGCCCAGGTGTACAAAAGCTCGGCGGACACCGGTTACTTCCTGCCGATCTTTGCCAAGGGCAACAAAGCGGGAACGCCGATTGTCGGCATGCTGGTGCTGCTGGCGGCACAGACCGCGCTGGCCCTGCTCACCATCAGCCCCGACTTGAGCAAGCAGTTCGACACCCTGGTCAACCTCGCGGTGGTCACTAACCTTGTGCCGTACATCCTGTCCATGGCCGCGCTGATGACCATGCAGAAAGTCTCCAACGTGCCGGAAGGCAAGGCACTGGCGACCAACGTCATCGCCCTGATCGCGGCGGCCTACAGCTACCTGGCGCTGTACAGCTCCGGTGAACAGGCGCTGATGCTGGGCGGCGTGGCCACGATCGTTGGTTACACCCTGTTCGGCTTCGTCAACAACCGCCTGATCCGCCTCGAAGCGCTCAACAACAGCGTACCGACACAAACCGTCAGCGCGCAGCACCTCACTGCCGAGCCAGTGCCGGTCAACAACCTGAATTAACTCTGGAGGATCAATCATGACGGAATATAAACACTCGCTGGGCATGCTGGCGCTACTGGTCAGCAGTCCGCCGGACAAGCGAACGGTGTTTGGCCGCGCCCTGGATCAACTGGTCCACGACGTAGAGGGACGTGGCGTCAGCGTACTGGCCTCGGAAAGCCTCACCGATGCCGCCTCGATCCTGCGCTCGGACCCTGCCATTCAATGCGTGCTCATCCGGTGGGAAATGGACACCAGCGAAGGCCACGCCGACTGCACCAAATTGCTGGTCAAGCTGCGCGAGCGCAACACGCGAGTGCCGGTGTTCCTGATCAGCGACCGCACCACCGCGTCGAGCATTCCGTTGCTGGTCATGCAACACGCCGACGACTTCATCTGGCTGCCCGAGGACACCTCCCGTTTCCTCAGCGGGCGCATCCTGGCGGCCATCGAACGCTATCGTCAGGCCGCCCTGCCGCCGATGTTCGGCGCGCTGGTGAAGTTTGCCCGCAACTATGAATACTCGTGGCACACCCCAGGCCATGCCGGCGGCACGGCTTTCCTGAAGAGCACCGCAGGCCGGGCCTTCTACGAGTTCTTCGGGGAGAACCTGCTGCGTTCCGACCTGTCGATCTCGGTTGGCGAACTCGGTTCGCTGCTCGATCACAGTGGCCCTATCGGCCAGGGTGAACGCTATGCCGCCAAGGTCTTCGGCGCCCACCGCACGTATTACGTGACCAACGGCTCGTCGATGTCCAACCGCGTCATCCTCATGGCCAGCGTCACGCGCAACCAGATCGCCCTGTGCGACCGTAATTGCCACAAGTCCGCCGAGCACGCGATGACCCTGTCCGGGGCGATTCCGACCTACCTGGTGCCGACCCGCAACCGCTACGGCATCATCGGCCCGATCCTGCCGCAGACCCTGAGCGCCGAAGGCGTGAAAGCCGCCATCGCCAACAACCCGCTGGTCAAGCAAGGCATCGACCCGACGCCAGTGCACGCCATTGTCACCAACTCCACCTACGACGGCCTGACCTACAATGTCACCCGGGTCGAAGAACTGCTGGGCGAAAGCGTGGACCGTCTGCACTTCGACGAAGCCTGGTACGGTTATGCGCGCTTCAACCCGCTGTACAGCGGACGCCATGCCATGCACGGCAACCCGGCCGATCACGACAAGTCCAAGCCGACCGTGTTCGCCACCCAGTCGACCCACAAATTGCTGGCTGCCCTGTCCCAGGCCTCGATGATCCACGTGCGTGACGGGCGTAACCCGATCGAACATGCGCGTTTCAACGAGTCGTACATGATGCACGCCTCGACCTCGCCAAATTACGCGATCATGGCGTCCTGCGACGTCAGCTCGGCGATGATGGAAGCACCGAGCGGGCAGATCCTCACCAACGAGTCGATTGAAGAAGCCATCAGCTTCCGCCAGGTTCTCTCGCGCATGCACAACGAGATGGTGGGCAAGGACGACTGGTTCTTCACCTGCTGGCAGCCGCCGACCGTACAGGTTGGCGCAGCGGCCGTGCCGTTCCATGAGGTCGACCCGGCTACGCTGAAAACCGATCCGAACTGCTGGGTCCTGCACCCGAACGCGGTATGGCACGGCTTCGGCGACATCGAAGACGGCTACTGCATGCTCGACCCGATCAAGGTCTCGGTGCTCAGCCCGGGCATGGGCGACGACGGCAGCCTGCTCGCCTCCGGTATCCCCGCTTGCGTGGTCACGGCGTACCTGGGCCGTCAGGGTATCGTGGTCGAGAAAACCACCGATTTCACCATCCTGTTCCTGTTCTCCATCGGCATCACCAAAGGCAAGTGGGGCACGCTGCTCAACGCCCTGCTCGACTTCAAGCGTGACTACGACGACAACGCCGAGCTCGAGCTGTGCCTGCCCGACCTGTACAACGCCAACCAGCATCGCTATGCCGGCATGGGCCTGAAGGATCTGGCCGACGAAATCTTCGCCGCCATGAAGAAACACAAGACCACCGCCAACATGTCCCAGGCCTTCGGCACCCTGCCAAAAGCCGAGTTCAGCCCGGTGGAGGCCTACGAAAAACTGGTGCGTAACGACATCGAGCTGGTGACGCTCAACGAGGCCGCCGGACGCCTTGCCGCGACCGGTATCGTGCCGTATCCACCAGGCATCCCGCTGCTCATGCCGGGTGAGAACGCAGGGCCTGCGGACGGTCCGTTGCTGGCGTATCTCAAGGCACTGGAAGCCTTCGACAAATCCTTCCCCGGCTTCACCCATGACACCCACGGGATCGAAGTCGAAGATGGCGTTTACCGGATGCTGGTACTGAAATGAGTTAGCCAGGTTCACCGCACCCCCTGTAAGAGCGAGCTTGCTCGCGATGGAGTGTCAGCTACGTTGATGTCGACTGACACACCTTCGCGAGCAAGCTCGCTCCTACATTGCATTGTAAAACCCCCGAAATCCCTATGGGCAAACTCGATCACAGCGCTCTATGATTGATCCCCATGACCACCACCGCTGCGATCCGCTCACCCTGCCCGCCCGGCGCCTGCGACTGCGGGCGTGACCCGTTGCTGGAAACACCAGGGGCGGACCTGCGCATTCTGTTTCTGACCCGCAACGAAGAAAAACGCCTGATCGAACGCCTGGAGAACCTGCAGAGCCTGAGCGATCTGGAGCACCTGCAACGGCGCATGCTCGAACAGTTGGGCATCCGCGTGGACATCGCACCCGGTTTCAACGAAGTGCGCACCATGCGCGGCATCGGTATCCAGATTGGCGAACTGCCGGGGCTGTGCCGCAAGACCCGCGCCAACATCCCCGCCGCCATTCGCCGGGCCATGGAAAAGCGCCCGGAGATCGCCTACGAACTGCTCAATGCCAACGACCTGTTGCGTGACGCCTGATGAAGCTTCTTCTCGAACTCCCCCTCACCGACGAGATTCTCACCTCGTTCGCCCTGGCCATCGGGGCCGACCTGCAGGGCTACCGCAACCACATTTACCGGGTGCTGAATTTCCATGGAGCCCTCAGTGGTGCCGATGGCCTGCCCCCGGCCGCCGTCCAAATCGCGGCGGCGTTTCATGACCTGGGCATCTGGACCGATGACACCCTCGACTACCTGCCGCCGTCCATTGCCCTGGCCACCGAGTACCTCGACAACCAGCAACGAGCGGAACTGAAGGATGAAGTCAGCGCATTGATACTTGAGCATCACAAACTGCGCCGGTATCGCGGCGCCTACGCTGCCAGCGTCGAACCCTTCCGCCAGGCCGATCTGGTGGATGTGTCCCTGGGCCTGGTGCGTTTCGGCCTGCCCCGCAGCTTCATCAAAACCGTGCAGGCGACCTTTCCCGATCACGGCTTTCACTCGATGCTGATGAAGCTTTCAGCCCGTCAATTCATTCGCTCGCCGCTGCGCCCGCTGCCCATGTTTCGCTGGTGAAACAGGCGTCTGTTACCCCCTCGAAAATGCACCGGAACAGGATCGGTGGTCATACATGAATCGCGGGACACTGCTATGCCTTCCTTGGGAAATTTTGCCATTTCGGTGCAACGCGCCTGAAACACTAACTTTCTGATTATCCATTACTGGATATTCCGCCATTCAAACCTACGCTCTTGGCGGGGGTAACGAAATTCAATGACGGTTGGGGGCTCGTCTCGATGTACTCACGCAAGAACGCAGGAGCTCGACAGGAACCGGACAACCTTCTCCTCGAAGTTTGCGATCCTCCTTTTGCTGTCTGCGATGGCGTTACCCGGCCTGACCCTGGCCACTGACAAGGCCAAATAACAACCGAATCCACGGGTAGCCGGTGCAGTCCACCCGTATTCGAAATGGACAATTGCCGAGGGGTTCCAATGCCGATAAAAACAGCAGCCCTGCCCACCTCTGCGCTACTTGCCCTGTGCTGCCAGCAAGCCTGGGCCGGCGGCATCATGCTCTATGAAATCGGCACCGATAACGCCGGTCTGGCCAACGCCGGTGCCGCCGCCCGTGCCCAAGGCCCCTCGACCATCGCCAGCAACCCCGCGGGCATGAGCTATCTGCCAGGCACGCAAATCACCGCCGGCTTGCAGGTTCTGTACGGCGATCTGAGCTTCGACCGCGACTCCGGCACCAACACCCCGGGCAGCGGCAGTGGCAACGCCCTCGATCCGATTCCCGGTGGCAGCTTCTTCATCAGTCATGAACTCGACGAGCACTGGAGCGTCGGGTTCGGCCAGTACGGCGACTTCGGCCTGGCGGTCAATTACGACAACGACTGGTCCGGCCGCTACTTTGCGCAGAACTCAAGCCTGCTCGGCCTGTCGCTGGTACCGAGCGTGGCTTATCGCTTCAATGAGCAGTGGTCGGTCGGCCTGGGCGTCAAGGCCATGTACGGCATGTTAAAGGCAGACACCGCCATCGACCGCTCCCCTTTCGGCTTCACTGACCGCTCTGACGGCCAATACAAGTACCGGGACAACACCTGGGGCTATGGCGCCAACGTGGGCGTGATCTACGCCCCGCAACCCGGCACGCGCATCGGCCTGACCTACACCAGCCAGGTCGACCTGGACTTCAAGGACCGGCTGGACGTCAAGGGCGACGGCCGCCTGCTCGAGCGCGTCAACAACACCGATACCGAACTGGACATGAAGGTGCCGCAAACCGTCACCCTGAGCCTTTTCCAGCAACTGGACCGGCAATGGGCGTTGCTCGCCTCGGCCAACTGGCAGGACTGGTCCGAGTTCGGTGACATCGCCGTAGAGGTCGACACCACGGCGTTTGGAGCGCAATCGACAACAGTCGACGCCGGCTTCAAGGACACCTGGCACCTCTCCCTTGGCGCGCAATACCAGGCCACCGAGCAGTGGTTGTGGAACGTCGGTGTGGCCTACGACAGCAGCGCCGTCTCGGACAGCAACCGCAGCGTGGTCGTGCCGATGAGTGAATCCTGGCGCATTGCGACAGGAGCCACCTATGCTCTGAACGAGAACACCGATGTCAACGTCAGTTGGGCCATGGTCTGGCTCGGCGACATGCCGGTGGACCAGGCGAAGGCCGTATCGGGCAATCGAATCTCCGGTCAATTCGACAATGCCTGGATTCAGGCTATAAACGGAAACATGACCTGGCGATTCTGATGTCTTGTAAACGAAAGAATGACGATTTAAACCAAGGAGTAAACACCACTATGAATCTGTCCCGAAAACTGCTCGTCGGCGCTACGCTGGCCAGTCTGTTGCTAGGCGGCTGCACCTCGAAAGTGACTGAGAAGGAGCAATATTCAGGCTTCCTGTCCAACTACAACAACCTGCAGGAAGTCGAAACGCCGAGCGGCGGCACCGCGATGCGTTGGGTCAGCCCTGCGTGGAACCCGAATGCCTATGACACCGTGGTGTTCAACAAACTGGAGCTCTACCCGGCCCCCAAACCCGATGAGCGTGTCAACCAGCAGACACTGACCGACATTCAGAACTACATGACCAGCAAGGCCAAGGCTACGCTGGGCCAGAAATACCGCGTAGTGACCAACACCTCTTCCGCACCGGCGGGTTCGCGCCCCCTGATCATGCGCGCGGCGATTACCGGGGTGAACGCCGAGAACGAAGGCATGAAGTGGTATGAAGTGGTGCCCATCGCGGCCGTAGTCGGGGCAACCCAGGCAGCCACCGGTCACCGTGACCAGGAAACCACCCTGTTCATCGAAGCCGAGTTCGTCGACGCCAAGAGCAACCAGACCGTAGCCAAAGTGGTGCGCAAGGTGTTCGGCACCGAACTGAAAAACGAAAGCCAGAAGATTACCGCCAAGGACTTCAAGGCGGCGATCGACAAACTGGGTACCGACTTCCAGGCATTCCTCAAGTAAGAACAGGTTGCTCGCGTAGGAGCTACCGCGGGCTGCGATCCTTTGATCTTCAGGTTATTGAAACCATGCAAAGGTCGCAGCCTTCAGCAGCTCCTATCGGCACAGTTCACTTTTTCATCCCCACCCGCCGGCGCATCTCGGCAGTGATCGCTTGCCGGGTTTTGGGCATGTCCACCCAGGGCTCATCCCCGACTTCGGCCAGACGTTCATGCGCGTTTTGCAGGTTCCATTGATTGGCGCCCTTGAGTTCGGCCACCTCTTCGCGCCAGATCGGCATCGACACCGGCAACCCCTCGCGGGTACGTACGGCGTAGGCGCAAATGGTGGTCGCCCCCAGACCGTTGCGCAGGTAATCGATGAAAATCCGTCCGACCCGGTTCTTCGGTCCCGACACCGCGGAAAAACGCTCGGGCAACAGCCTGGCCATGTGACTGACAATGGCATGGCTGAAATCCTTGACCTCATCCCAACCGAGCTTGCGGGTCAACGGCACCACCACGTGAATTCCCTTGCCGCCGCTGGTTTTCAGAAACGCCTTGAGCCCCAGTTCATCCAGCACCGACAGCGTCAGCTGCGTGGCCTCGACCATGCGTTTCCATGGCAGCGCCGGGTCCGGGTCAAGGTCGAGGATAAAACGATCCGGCTTGTCGAGTTTGTCAGACGTCGCATTCCAGGTATGCAGTTCCACGGCATTCATCTGCACCGCGCCGACCAGCGCCTCGACGTTGTTGATGAGCATCATCGGCTGGCCGGTAAGCTGCTTATCCAGCAGGGTGATGCCGGGGATCGCCAGGTGCTCGGCATTCTTCTGGAAAAACAGCTCGCCAGCGATACCGTCCGGCGCACGCACCAGCGCCACCGGACGATCCTTGAGCTCGGGCAGGATCCACTCGGCGACGCTGGCGTAGTACTGCGCCAGTTGCAGTTTGGTGGTGCCGCTGCCGGGGTCGATCATCCGGTCCGGGTGGGTGATGCGTACCTTGCCCTCCTCCAGACCGAGTTGTGAGGGGGCGGGTGCGGTTTTCTTTCCCGTGGCAGCGGGCTTCGCCGTGCCAGCCTTTTTCGCAGTGGAGGTTTTCACGGTTTTCGCGCGCTCCTCGGTGATGGCTCGTGCCGGTTTGTCATTGCGCAGGCCATGAAACACGGCATGGCGCACCAAACCGTCCCTGGTCATTTCAGCGAAGGCCACTTCCGCCAGCAGCCGGGGTTTGAGCCAGTGCACGTCCCTGGCCTGCGAACCGCCGGGTGGATTGACCACCGGCGGCTTTTTCACCTGCAGGGGCTTGAGCTGATCATGGAGGCTGCGCAGGGTCGCCTCGTTGAACCCGGTGCCGACTTTGCCGGCATAACGCAACTGGCCGCCATCGTGATCATGCAGTCCCAGCAGCAACGCCCCGAAGGCATGGCGTGAGCCTTTCGGATCGGTGAAACCGACGATGACGAATTCCTGTCGATGCTGGCATTTGAGCTTGATCCAATCGCCGCTGCGCCGGGATACATAGGGCGACCCCTGGCGTTTGCCGATCAACCCTTCCATGTGCATCTGGCAGGCGCTGTCGAGCAAGGCGCGGGGCTCCTCGCCAAACGACTTGGAGAAACGCAGCAACGGCTCCTCACTGGTATTGAGCACCGTCGCCAGCGCAGCTCGACGCTCTTCGACCGGCACCTCGCGCAGGTCCATGCCATTGAGGTACGGCAGGTCGAACAGGTAGTAGAGAATGTCGTCGCTGCGATCCGCTTCGAAGGCGTTTTGCAGCGCCTGAAAGTCAGGGACACCCTGTTCGTCCATCACCACCATTTCACCGTCGAGCCATGCCGATTCCAGGCCCAGCGCGGTCAGGGCCATGGCCTGCCCTGGCAGTTTGTGGGTCCAGTCGTGACCATTGCGAGTGATCAGCTTCACCTCGCCATGATCGATGCGGGCCATGATCCGGTAGCCGTCGAATTTGATTTCGTAGCGCCACGGTCCGTCGGGGATTTTTTCCACCAGCGTCGCCAACTCCGGCTTTAGCAGGTCCGGCAGCCTGGCTTTGCGCGCGCCGGTCAGTGACGATGATTTTCCCGGGCGTGAAAGTTTGGCGGCGGGCTTGGTGGTCGCCGAAAAATCACGCACGCGGTTGTAGTCATCGAGGTTGCGGGGCATGGCTCACCTGCTTCGCGCCCGGACGTTGAATGCAAACGTCTCCTAACCAAGCAGAGCCAGCGAACGGCGCAATAATTCAATCGGCGTTGAAAAGGCCCGGACGGACGGGCTTGTGGCGCGGGGTACAGCTGGTGTTCCGGCTGGTTGACCGAGTCATCGTTCTTCGCGAGCAGGCTCGCTCCCACAGTGATTTTCAGCGCACACGGAATCGGCGCTCGGCGGCGGTCAAAATGTGGGAGCGAGCTTGCTCGCGATGGCGGTGTGTCAGGCTCCAGGGAGGTTGACCGGGTCGACCGCATCGCGAGCAAGCTCGCTCCCACAGTGATTTTCAGCGCACACGGAATCGGCGCTCGGCGGCGATCAAAATGTGGGAGCGAGCTTGCTCGCGATGGCGGTGTGTCAGGCTCCAGGGAGGTTGACCGGGTCGACCGCATCGCGAGCAAGCTCGCTCCCACAGTGTTTTTCAGCGCACACGGAATCTGCCCTCGATCGCGATCAAAATGTGGGAGCGAGCTTGCTCGCGATGGCGGTATGTCAGGCGCCTGGGAGGTTGACTGGGTCGACCGCATCGCGAGCAAGCTCGCTCCCACAGTGATTTTCAGCGCACACGGAATCGGCGCTCGGCGGCGATCAAAATGTGGGAGCGAGCTTGCTCGCGATGGCGGTGTGTCAGGCTCCAGGGA